>NZ_CP046974.1 GCF_009792235.1 Microcystis aeruginosa FD4 | reverse complement strand
TTATGTAATCGAGGTAATTTATGAGAAAACTGAACAGTTCTTAGCTCCGAATGAAAAAATAGCTGCGATAGATTTAGGCATAGATAATTTGATGGCTGTAACTTCAAATCAACCAGATTTTATCCCTTTGTTGATTAATGGCAGACCGTTAAAAAGCCTGAATCAATTTTATAACCAACGTCGGGCTAAGTTACAATCTCTGTTAAAAGGTAATCGTCAAAGTTCCCAGAGGATTCGCCGTTTAACTCGCTGTCGAAATCAGAAAATAGATGATTATCTTCATAAAGCTAGTCGTTATTTGGTTAAGCTCTTAGTTGACCAACAAATTACCACTTTAGTT
This sequence comes from Microcystis aeruginosa FD4, assembly GCF_009792235.1. Taxonomy (NCBI): domain Bacteria; kingdom Bacillati; phylum Cyanobacteriota; class Cyanophyceae; order Chroococcales; family Microcystaceae; genus Microcystis; species Microcystis aeruginosa. The sequence continues at coordinate 43,271 of NZ_CP046974.1, read as the reverse complement.
ATTGGTAATAATCCAGGGTGGAAACAAGGAGTGAACTTAGGAAAAGTCAACAATCAAAAATTTGTGACCATCCCTCATGCTCGATTAATTGACATGATTAGTTATAAATGTCAATTAGTAGGAATCAAAGTGATTATTCAAGAGGAATCCTATACCTCCGTTGCTAATTTTTTGAATGACGATCCTCTACCAGTGTACGGACAAACAACTGAAAAGCCAGTGTTTTCAGGAAAAAGAATTTCGCGAGGGTTATATCGCACAGATAGAGGATTTCTTTGCCAATCTGATGTGATGGGTTCCTACAACATTTTGCGAAAAGCATTCCCAAATGCGTTTAACCGCTATGGGATAGAGAGGTGCGTAGTTCACCCAAGGAGAATTAATCTCTCGAAGTAAAAGTGAAGGGAATTTCTGAAATGGAATTCAGTCTGTCTATATTTGACCATACTTTTACTAACTATCCAACCATCTTGGCGAACCTCACCGATTTTGTAGAACTTATAGTCATTTCAAATAAGTGTGAGACGAGGGAAAAATAAGGTAAAATAAAGAGAAACGAGCAACCCATATAGAAAAATGTCTTATAGCCTAGACTTGAGAAAAAAAGTAATCGATTATGTAGAGAATGGGGGAAGCATAACCAAAGCCGCCGCTCTATTTAATATAGGAAGAGCGACGATATATAGATGGCTAGGTAGGGAAAAACTGGAAGCAACAAAGGTAAAACACCGTCAGAGAAAGCTGGACTGGAAAGCACTGTCAAAAGATGTCCAAGAAAATCCCGAGGCAAGATTAAGAGACAGAGCCGAGAAGTTTGGAGTGAGACCAAGTGCCATTTGCTATGCCTTAAAAAAAATGAAAATTACCAGAAAAAAGAAGGAACTTCGTTATAGAGAAAGAAACCGAGAAGAAAGAATGAAATACTACAGAGTGCTGAGAGAATTGATTAAAACATATGGAAGTGAAAGCCTTGTATTCATTGATGAGTCAGGGTTTGAAGAATTTCAAGCCTGCCTTTATGCCTGGTCAAAAAAAGGTAAGAAAGTCTTGGGAGATAGACAAGGAAAACGAGGAAAAAGAGAGAACCTTGTGGCCGGGAGAAGAAAGGGAAAAAAAGACTTTATTGCCCCGATGGTATTTACAAGAAGCCTGAATGCCGAAGGTTTTGAAGGGTGGTTATCTTTATATTTATTGCCCTCTCTAGCCATAACATCAGTATTAATTATGGATAATGCACCAATTCATCGGAAGACAGTGATTAGACAACTGGTAGAGGAAGCAGGTCATCAGGTAGTGTTTTTGCCAAAATACTCTCCTGATTTAAATGATATCGAACATGATTTTAGTGCATTAAAGAGAGCCAGAATGTATGCTCCTGTGGGGACACCCCTTGATGAAATTATTCGTACTTATTGTGTCGCCTAGTGTCTCGTTCTTATTTGAAATAACTATACCGTTATCGGGATGCTCCCCGACGATAACGATCGACGCTCCCGCTTCAATTGCCATGATTACCTCCGGGCAATTCCGTCAACAATCCGTAGGACTTATCGAATAAACAGCGTGCCGTTCCCGTCAGGCCGTGACGGGCTTTGCCGACAATCAATTCCAGCACATCGCGATCGGAACTATCGGGGTTGTAATATTCATCGCGATAGAGCAGGACAACGTTATCGGAGACCATCTCCAGAATTCCCGATTGACTGAGATCGGCCATGAGGGGGCGTTTATTGTTGCGTCCCTCTACTGCCCGCGATATCTGGGAGAGTGCGAGAACTGGCACGTTTAAATCCCCCGCCATTTTGTACAGTCCCCGGGCGACATTGCCCAACTCGTAACTGCGGTTGCCGTTGGGGGAATCGTCGGCCATCATCTGAAGATAGTCCACCACCACCAAACCTGGCTTCTTTTTCTCGCTGATGAGGCGGCGGCATTCCGAGGCGATGCCCACGACCGTTGTTCCCCGATCGTCGTTCAAATAAAGGGGCAACTCGGTGGCGATTCCTAACACCCTGGCGATCGTTTCATGTTCCCGCTCGGTAAGTGGAGCCAGTCCCGCCCGGTGTTGCCTGATCCGACCGCTTCGGAGCGGGTAAAACCCACAATCGCAATAGTGCGGGTGAACGCTCAACAAACTCCACAGACGGTACTCTAGCTGTTGGGCGGTCATCTCCAACGAGAAGAAAACCACAGGTATCCGTCGGGCGACCATCATCTGTAAGGCGAGAAATAAGGCGGCTTGGGACTTCCCCATCGACGGTCGCCCCGCGAGCAGGGTCAACGTTCCAGGCTCGAAACCGACGATTAGATTGTCCAACTCCCGTAAGCCCGTGGGGTAAATCGGGTTATTTTTCTCCAATTCCGTGAAGGCAGCACTCGCCACCTCGCCATTGGAGAGGGTTCGCGTCGTCCGTCCCCAGTTCGATACCAGAAATACTTCCTGTTCCGCTCCGTCCAGTACCTCGTCCAACTCTCGCGTCGTGTCGCGGGCCAACTCGATGACCTTGCCTCCCGTCCCGATCAACTGACGACGGACATACTTATCCATCACCAACTCGGCGTAGCGATCGATGTTGGCGGCCGATACCGTGCGCTCGATTAGCTGTAATAGTCGAGGAATCCCTCCCACCTCGTCGAGAAGCTGGTAATCCTGCAGCCAACTGGAAACCGTCATCACGTCTGTGGGCTTTCCCTTGCCGTGAAGAAAGACCGCCGCTCGGTAGATTTCTTGATGGGAACGAAGGTAAAACGCATCGGCGGCTAGAAAATCGACGATCCGTCCCATCGCCTTGGGGTCGAGGAGAATTCCCCCTAAAATAGATTCCTCGGCCTCGATATTCTGGGGGGGCAACGCAGAATCATACATCACTTTCTAGACCCCACGGGTCGATCCATTTTTCGCCCGCTAATCTCGCCAATCGCTTCGTTTCGTTTCGTTCTGAAAAGGAGAGCTTTTTGGGGGTTTGTTCTTTCCCCGTTTTTTGTTTGTTCGCTCGTCCCTCCGATTTCTCGAAAAGCTCGTAATAAACTTCCCACCGGTTCAGACCGGCCGCATTCTTGCCAGCCAACCATGCTTCTATATCGACGATCGGATTGGGAAGTTTCCCAGTTTCCTTCTTCACAAAATAAAAAAATCTCTCTCGCTCGTCTTCTGAGAGAGTCTTTTTAAAGTTTGAATAAGTCTTAATAATCTTAGAGGTGCTGGATTCCTTTCCCTGACTAGGTTCCGGGACGGGATCGTTTCCTACAGTGCGAGTCGGTTTCCCACAGTGCGAGGGTGTTTCCTGTAGGAAACCTGATGGTACTGTAGGAAACTTTTCTGCATCACAGGAAACTGTGTTTCCTGTAGGAAACTTTTCTGCACTGTGGGAAACAGTGTTTCCTGTAGGAAACTCTTCCCCGTCGCAGGAAACCTGATCTCCTTTAGGAAACGTTTGCAGCTTGACCAGTGCTTCGGTGATTTCTAGATCGATGTAGCCTTTATCGTTAAGAACTTTCAGGGCTTTGGAAACCGTGCCTTTCTGGAGTCCCGTGGCGGTCGCCACATCCGTTACCTTGACGCGCAGATCGCGACCGCCGAACGGATCGATCGTTCTCAGATAGTAGAGAACTCGAACTTCCGCGTATCTCAATTCTTTGGTGACTTGGAGCCACTCTTCCGGTTTTAGCGCGTAAAACTTGCCTTCTATCTTGTTTTGTGTCATAATAGTTATAGTTTTTGTGCAAAGGTATATACTTTCTATCGAAAGCGATGTACTTTTCGTGAATTTGCCCCATAACCCGAATAGAGTTGGGGCTTGTTTTCTAGGTAGGTGGCGATCTTAAAATTGCCTTAATCTAGATATCAATTGCTCTTAACCTCATTTCGGTTTAAAAGACTTCCTACTCAGTCCCCCGATTTCCGCCCCCGCAATCGCACTAAAAAGTATATGTTTTTAATTGTATATGTATATAAATAAAAAACCCATCCCTTGAGGGAATTTGTTGCGGGTAGTAAAATAGTGTAGAGAAGTTAAAGGGTTGTTCAATGGAAACTAGAGGGAAATACAAGGGCAGGAAGGAAAATCCACCGAATCCGGACGGGAGACCTCTGACTTATGAAGAGCCGAAGAAACGCCGCAATCTAAGCGTGACTCAGGCTGGGTGGGAAGAAGTTCAGGCGATTGCAGAACAGTACGACCTATCCGTGTCGGAAATGTTGGAACAGTTGGCCCGCGGTGAGTTTGAACTGGTGCGGAAGGTTTCTTATTGACATCTCCCCACTTTAAAAAGACGGGGATTCTAATCGGTGAATAGAAGCGGGTTGAAACCAGCAATTCTCATTTTGAAACGATTTTGCCTTGTTTCAGCGATCTAGAGGTTCGTTAAAGAATTATTAACCCCTCTAGGTGCAATGGTTTTAATGTCATGAAACCTTAAAATCAGAATTGCTGGCGACAGTGGTTCTGATTGGATTCGTCGCCTAAAATCTTATCTGTCTTCAAACGAGTCTTAATCAATGAAAAGAATCCTTATTCTGTCAGCAAATCCCAAAAACACGATTCCATTGCGTCTTGATGAGGAAATGCGCGAGATTAAAGAAGGGCTACGACGAGCAAAACAACGAGATAATTTCGTCATTGAAACAGGGCAAGCCGTGAGGTACAGAGATATTCACCGTGCCATCCTCGACTTTGAGCCGAACATTGTCCATTTTTCAGGACATGGTGCGGGGGAAGAAGGGTTAGCCTTTGAAGATGAAACAGGTCAAGTTAAGCTAGTTGAGGCTGGGAGCATCTCACTTGTGCAATGAGTATTAATGCTTATAGCAGTCAAAAACTAGAAAATCTTGAACCTGATCACAAAGAGAAATGAGATTATAATAGTTATAACTTACGATTCAGAATATATCTCGATGGGAGGAACAGTCCAATGTTATCAGAAAATGAAAAAAGAATTAAAGAGTTATGTCAAGAGTTAGGGCAATGTCTTTATGAACAATCCCAAGTTGAGAAATTTAATAACTTGGCAGAGATAGAAGAGACTGTTAGAGATTTAATGATTCAGTATGTCAACCCAGAAATCGGTATTTTTTTGTCAAAACAAGCACAGGAGAAACAGCCGGTCGGACAAGAAAAGTAAAAAGTATTTTGGGCGAATTACCAATTACAGAAAAACAAGCGAAGAAGTTAGAAGTAAAGCCTCGGACTCAGATGAGTCCAATGTTAGAGAAGAACTGTTTGCTATTAAGTGGCGATGAATCCTACGAGAAATCGGCGCAGAAAATCAAATCATTGACAGGAATTGCTGTTTCTCACAGTACCCAACAACGCCTCGTACATCGCTATGCTTTTGAAGAATTACCGTCTAACCCAGAAGTTGAAGTCGAAGAAATGAGCATAGATGGCGGTAAGGTACGACTAAGAACTGCCAAGGGAAAAGCCTTGATTTGGCGTGATTATAAAGCAGTGAGTTTTCATCAACTGGGGGTAGCGGCCTTTTTTCAAGATAACTCGGCTTTATTAGATTTGGTTAATTCTCAAGTTTTGGCTGAACCTTTAATTTGTTTAGGAGATGGACATGATGGTATCTGGAATTTATTTGGTCAGATAGGAGAGAAACAGGAAAGAATTGAAATATTGGATTGGTATCATTTAATCGAAAACCTCTATAAAGTTGGCGGGTCATTCCAGCGGATTGATGAGGTAAAATGTTTTCTATGGAAGGGGGAAGTGGATGCTGCTATCTCCTGTTTTGAGGGATGGTCAGAGCCGCAAGTGGAGAATTTTATTATTTATTTGAACAAGCATAAACATCGAATTGTCAATTATGGTTATTTGCAGGCAGAGGGCATTTCGATTGGCTCTGGCTCTGTTGAATCAAAAATTAAACAAATTGCTCATCGTCTTAAAATTACTGGTGCAAGTTGGGAATCTGGTAATGTACCGCAAGTCCTTCGTCATCGCTCTGCCTATCTAAATGGTTGCCTTTTTTAACTTTTTTATTGAGTTCATTAAGCATTTCTACTTATTACAAAGGTGAGATGCTCCCGTTGAGGCTTGAGGCTCAAGCATTAGCAAGTTTATTTAACTTATTTGCTGACCAAATAGAATGTGTAGTTCTCAATGCTTGTTATTCGGAGGTTCAAGCAAAAGCGATCGCAGAGCATATTTCTTATGTGGTGGGGATGAGCAAAGCCATTGGGGATAAAGCAGCCATTGAGTTTGCGGTGGGTTTCTATGATGCTTTAGGCGCAGGAAGGACGGTGGAATTTGCTTATAAATTAGGCTGTAATTCTATTGAGATAGCAGGAATATCAGAACATCTAACTCCACAATTGTTGTCTAATTCTGACATATTGACCAATAAAGTTTCGTCTCAAGCAGAAGTCAATCCATCGGGAGAACCCTCAACAAAATATAATCAAAAACAAACTGAGATTGACCAATTAGATTCAGAATTAAAGGAAAAAGAAATGCCCTCAATTTTTATTTGTTATTCCCACAAAGATGAAATATGGAGAGATAGGCTTTTAGAATTTCTGCAATCTCTTAACTTTGAGAAACAAATAGTCTGGTCAGATCTTGATTTAGAACAGGGGGATATTTGGGATGAAAAGATTAAAGAAGTCTTACCCAAAGTAACGGTAGCAGTTGTTTTAGTAAGTCAAGCTATTCTTAATTCTACTTATGTTCATAATGAAGAGTTACCTCGTCTTTTGCAAAGATTTGAAGATAAAGAAGTACGGATAATTCCTTTATTTGTTAAATATGCAGATGTTGAAAATGTTCCTTTTCACTACACGAATGAACAGGGAGAAGCTAAAACATTTTACTTAAATCAAGCTCAGTCTCCCCGTAATAATTCTCCTCGTAATCCTCTTTATATTTTACCTGAAGCAGAGCAAGATAAAGTCTTATTATCTGTTGTTCAAAATTTGCGATCACTTATAGATAAAAAAAAAGATAGAAGTTCCAAGTGATTCTGTTTTAGAAGAAGTTACTCAAAGATCAAAGGCGAGTATTTCGCATGATAATTTTATCAATCGAAATTCTCTTGATTTTGATAATGCACGTCTATATTTATCAATAAAATTGAAGAAGGTAAGTTCTCAAAGTAATAATAGTGAATCTGAAAAATTTTCTGTTGATACTAAAGTCTCAATTCCTCAATCTTCTACAGACTATCAACAGGAAAATTTATTAGAGACGTTTCAAGAGAATGCACCTTATACTCAAACTGAGATAGAAGAAAATATCCCCAATCTACTAGAAGAATGTTATCAAAAATTAGAAGAAATTGGATTTGATCAAGATATTCATTTAGCAATAGAGTGGGTGTTTGATGATGATTTATTTTCATTAGATGTTGACTGTTGGAAATTTAAAGAAAATGAATTTTGTCGTTCTAAAAGAATCGGTTGTGCTTCTTTTGAATCTGTTCATATTCGGTCTTATCGACGGTTAAAGACAAAACGTTGTCTTGACATCTGGAAAAAGAAATGGGATTTGCTGACAAAAAACGCTAATAAGATGAAGATAAATAACTATATATTCGCCTCTCAAACTAATGACAGAAATGATAATGATTTAAAAGTTATGGACTCGCAACAAATGATTTTTGGGATTAACTTGCCGACGGATTTACTGAGACTAGAAAATATCAGCTATGAGTTTATTATAGAGAGGGGAATTCCTTTAGCCTTGTGGTCTAGATGTCAAAATTCTGCTGTCAATCATACCAGTGACTTAGATGAGTTAATTAAGCCTAAAAAAGATAATGAGGAAAATCTTAAAGACGGGGAGGATAATGTTTTGAATCTTGAAAACTTAACCAAATCTGTCGAAGTGAAGAGACTAGAAGCTACCGAAGAAGAGCCTTTTCATTTAGGCCATCATCTTTGCTTTTTATGGGAAAATCCTTATAACTATCCCACCAGCAAGAAATTAAAGCTTTAGTGAGTTCTGCTCATCAATTTTGTTAAACATACTAATACAAAGGAAAGGACATTATGAGTGATTGGCAAATTTTTAAAGGAACTAAAGAATCTCATTCTATTGAAAAATGGCCAGAACCACCCCCTTGGCGAAACTTTAACCAACAAGAACCCCAAAAACCAGCAAAGGAAACTTTTCAAGCCAACGAGAAAGTCATTAACGCTGTTAATATGGCCATTTATTTGCGTCGTCCCCTACTGGTAACAGGAAAACCCGGAACGGGGAAATCTAGTTTAGCCAAGGCCATCGCCTCGGAATTAGAATTAGGAGAGGTGTTACATTGGCCGATTAATACCCGTAGTACACTGCAAGAGGGATTATACTATTATGACGCGATCGCTCGTTTACAGGATGCTCAAATTAATCAAGGAGAAGGAGTTAAAGATGCTCAACTGAATCAAGACAAGCCAAATAAATTTGATATCGGTGACTATATTCGTCTTGGTCCATTGGGAACAGCTATGTGTTCAAAGCAATACCCCAGAGTCTTACTGATTGATGAAATTGATAAAAGTGATATTGACTTACCTAATGATCTCTTAAATATTTTTGAAGAAGGCTATTTTGTCATAGAAGAACTTCAAAGACTGAAAAAGCATCAAGAGTATCATAAAGTAACCGTTCAAACCTCTGATGGTCAGACCCATGAAGTAGTCGATGGACGTATTCCCTGTGAACAATTTCCCATTATTATTATGACCAGTAATGGAGAAAGGGAGTTTCCCTTACCATTTAAACGTCGTTGTATTCAATTGGAGATAAAAGAACCTAATAAGGAAGAATTGACCAAGATTGTCAAAGCTCACTTAGAATTAGGAGATGATTTAACCCAAGAAATTGAAACCCAAATTCAGAAATTTTATGAAAAACGAGAGAAGGGACCTCTAGCAACAGACCAATTACTTAATGTTGTCTTTATGTTAATGAATAAACCCTTACCTAATGCCAAAGAAAAGGAAGCAATTATCGAGCGTTTAATGGCTTATCTGAACACTACTGGAGAGAAATAAAGGTGATGTTAGAACAGTTCGTAGCCTTTGTTGATACAGAAAAATGGGAACTTGATTCGATTCAGATAGCTGAAGTTTTATGGTTTGTCCGGACAGTTACTCCTTTAATAAGAGGAGAAGCAGATGGAGCTTACCAATTTTGTCTATTGGCTTTTTTAAAAGGAGTTGAAAACCTGGGATTATGTTTAGTTTGGGGGACGATTTTAGAAAAATGGGAAACTCCCCAAATTGAGTTTACGAAATATCAGCAAGAACTGATGATGATTACTCTCTTTTGGACTCTCATAGAAAAGGGTTTGTATTCCCTCGCCTTGCTATTATTTTTAGAAAAAAAGGGGGTTGGTAAGAAATTAACAAAACCTCCTTTATCAGAGCTTAAATATCCTCTGACTTCACCATCAAACAAACCTGTTTCTTCTACTGCTATTGAGCCAAACCCTTATCCCACAGAACAATTACCTATTAAATTACCAGACACAGGAATCTTCCGCAATACTTTAGAATTAGGACGCTTACTTAAACCCCTAAAACAGAAAATTAATTCTCGTATTGCTCAGGAATTAAACATCAAAGAAACTGTCAAGCGAAGTGCCGAACTTAGTACCCCTACTCAGCCTCGTTATTTTCCTGTTCTAACTCCTAAAAAAGAACGTTGGTTAGACGTGGCTTTACTAATAGAAGATAGCGAATCTATGATTCTTTGGCAATCTTTATTAAAAGAAGTACAAGATTTTCTCGAACATTTAGGGGCATTTCGTGATATAAAACCCTATCGAATGAACTGGGATGATTTGACAAAAACCTTGCAAATTTCTTCTTTTTATTCATTTTCTCAGTACCTATCTCCCCAAACATTAAATGCTCCTGGTAGCCGACGCTTAATTTTGATAGTTAGTGATTGCATTTCACCTGCTTGGATTAGTGAACAATTTATTGATATTCTTCAACAATGGTCAAGCCAAAGTCTGTTAACTGTCTTGAATCCTTTTCCTGAAAGAATATGGGAACGCACTAACCTTGATTATGCTATAAAAATTCGATTAGGCAATAAAAAAAAGGGACTTACTTCCCAAAGTTGGCAAGCTATTCCCCTGGAATCTTGGCAGATTAAAGGGTTTGATAAACAAGCTTTGCTTAAATTAGTTAAACTACCAATTGTCAGCTTAGAATCGGAATCGATAAAAGCTTGGGTTAATGTAATAATGGGAAAAGGAATAAGCTGGTGTTCAGGGGTTTGGTTAGGGTCTAATTTTATGTATTCTTATGAAGAAGAAGAAGAAGACGATGAGAAAAGTCTGACTACTCTTCAACAAATTAATAACTTTTATGCAACTTCTTCACAACTTGCTTGGGAATTAATTCAGTGGTTATCGGCCATTCCTGTCAGTTTTTCCACCATTCGTTTAGTGCAAAGAACCTTATTGCCTGAATCCACTCAAGTTCATGTGGCAGAAGTGGTCATGGGAGGATTATTAAGTCCTATTACCCCCCTTAATTATTATCAGTCTAACTATCCCATTCAATTTGAATTTAAACCGGGCATTCGAGAGACTTTTTTAGATAAAATAGCCGCAGAAAAACAAATAAAGAAAAAAGATTTTTGTTTGGGAGTGATTGGTCGTTTAACAGAAAAAATTGCTAGTCATTTTGGTCATCAAACCATTCGTGAATTTGAAGCCACTCTCTTAACCAATCCTTTAGAATTAAGTGGAGAAGATGACCTAGAATTAATTCAAGCTTTTGCAACTATTTCTGTCTCTACCCTACGACAATATGGAGAAGAATATGCCCCTTATATTAGGAAATTAGATAAAAGTCGAGCGCGGTTAGCTTTTGTCTCTTCTGTTGAGGGGAACTCCATCGGTTTTAATTGGATAGATTTTCTGGAAAGTATAGCCCAAAGGCATCACTTAACAGACATTGAAATGGAAACCTTAATTAATATCTTGCCAACTCCAAGCCAATCTTATTCTATCCCGGAAGTAGCCAGACAACTTCTCCTTTCTCCTTCAGCAATTAGTAGTCGTCTCACTGGCATTTATTGTAAATTTGAAACCTTAAATCCTAATTTATTCCAATCAAAAAAATATAATAAATTATCGACCCTAAAGCTATACCTATACTCTCAATATGTCAAAGTTAGTTTCTTGCATCAATTAGCTATTCCTGACTATGCCATTTCTCAATTAGAAACCTTAGAACTCTTTGAATTTGAAGCCGAAGTAGCCACGATCGCTTTTGAACCAGTCATAATTGATTATAATCATTTAGAAAAATTACTCATAGATCGCCAATGGCAAGAAGCAGATAGAGAAACGGGCAATATTATCTTAAAAGCTACTAATCAAGAACAAAGAGGTTGGCTAGATGAATTTGACTTACAACAATTGCCTTCCGATGTTTTACAAATACTTGACCGACTTTGGATTCAATATAGTCAAGGACAATTCGGATTGAGCGTGCAAAAACAAATCTGGTTAAGTGTTGGGTGTCAACCCGGACAAGACTCGGAGCAACTTTATCAACGATTTGGACAGAGAGTGGGTTGGTATGACAGTAAGATGAAACGTTGGTTAATGTGGGATGAATATACGTTTAGTCTTGAAGCTCCCCGAGGTCATTTACCTCGATATTTGCCCAGTCAAGGCACAAAAATTAGACCTGTGCTTTTTGCAAGACAAGACTTACCTGTATGGACAGACTTATTGAGCCAAAATCTCCGTAACTTTTCCTTTGAAACCCCCACAGTAAACCTTCGCGGCGAAATAATCAAAACTACAACCCATACCGCCCAATATTTCAGCGAACAGTTAATAGTTAATACTAAACAGTTAAAGACGAATATTACCGAAGAAATTACTCTCGACATGGTATCTATACCTGATGGTACTTTTACGATGGGTTCTCCTAAAAATGAAAAAGATAGCCCTAATAATGAACGTCCCCAACATAATGTAAAGGTTCCTCCTTTCTTCATGGGGAAATATCCCATTACTCAAGGTCAATGGAAAATGATTGCCACCAGAACAGATTTAAAAGTAAAAATAGACTTAGAAGAAGATCCATCTTATTTTAAAAAACCCTATCAAGATCAAGACAGAGAAATAGATAGATGGCTTAGACCCGTTGAAAGAGTCAATTGGTATGAAGCTGTAGAGTTTTGCCAGCGACTGTCTAAGCTAACGGGGAGAGATTATAGACTGCCTTCGGAGGCACAATGGGAATACGCTTGTCGTGCTATGACAGAACCCCTAGACCTCGCAAAAGGTGAATCTTACCCACCCTTTTACTTTGGAGAAACCCTCACTGATAAGTTAGCCAACTATAATGCTTCTAGAACTTATGCCTCGGAACCCAAAGGCGAAAATGGAAAGGAAACTATCCCCGTTGGTCAATTTCCCCCGAATGCTTTCGGATTATACGATCTGCACGGAAATGTCTGGGAATGGTGTATGGATGACTGGCATGACAATTATGAAAATGCGCCTAGTGACGGTAGTGCTTGGCTTGATAATAATCAAGAGGAAAATCTTGATGCTGAAAATAGCTTAGAATCTACTGAAAAAGACGGAAATAATCCATATTCTGTCATGCGGGGCGGTTCCTGGGGCTACGATCCTGATTACTGCCGTTCCGCGCTTCGCAACAACTACTTCCGCCGCGTCTTCCGCATCTACTATCTCGGTTTTCGGGTAGTCTGCGTTTTCGGGAGAACTCTCTAACCCTTTTTCCTTTTTCCCCTTTTACCCTTTACTCTATGTTTTACTTTTTCCTTTTCCAAGCGGATCGCTATATTTTTGATTTTCCAATATCAAGGTTTGATGACATTAACCAAAGACAGGTTGATCGAATATATTTGTTAAACTGAGATCTGGTACCTAGTCTAAAATCCCAGATTTTTTACCGAGTTAATCAGGGTTTTAGGCTTTAAAAGTCGGGGATTTGTGGTTTTTCAATTATGGTGCAGTATCTGAGCTAAAACTATTACCAAGATGAAGGAATTATCAATTATTCAAAAAACCTATGATCTAATCAAGTATTATGTGCCTATAATCGAGAGATTCCCCAAAGTTTATAAATTTACGGCAGGGGATAGAATCGTCAATCAATTGTATGATTTATTAGAGGGGTTAATTAAGGCTAAATATGAGAAAAATAAATTAAACGCCCTAATTAACTTAAATGTTCAATTAGACATTTTACGGCATCAAACGAGACTAATATTAGATTTTCAATTAATTGATCTAAAACGTTATCAGTATGTTAGTCAAAAAATTGATGAAATTGGTATAGAATTGGGAGGCTGGATTAAAACCCAACGTCAACGAGAATAACATCATTGAAGCAAACAACGGTTTAAAATATTATGAAAACAGTTAAATTGAATGAGCTAGAAAAAGAGGCTTTATTAACTCAAAAAGAACCAATTGCCATAGAATATAATAGCAAAATTATAGGCTATTATAAGCCTGTTATTGATTCCCAGACAGCCAAAAAAGCAAAGGAAGAACTTGATATAATTATGGAAAAAGTATTAAAAGAAATAGGTTTGACTGAAGAAGAATATGTGTCAATGTTTATGAAGATTGAAGAATCCTGCTTTTAGTGGTTGACACGAATATTTTAGTGGCTGAACTTCTTAGAAAGCGAGAAAGAGATTCAATTATATCAAAAAGCTTAGAGTTATTCTTAGCTGAAAAAATGAGAGAGAAAGTTTAATATGAATTACAAAAGCGAATTTCCATTATTGTGAATAAAACAAATTTAACTCAAGAATTAGGGCAACTGCAATTAGAAGCCATCTTAAGACTAATTGATAGTAAAATTATCACCTTGCCTTTATCGTTTTACCAAGAACTAAAAGCAGAGGCTAAAAAAGGGATTTCTAGAGATTTCAATGATTGGGAAACTGTAGCCTTAGCCTTACCCGACGCAATTTGGACAGAAGATTATGATTTTTTCCGTTGTGAATGTCCAACGTGGATAACTCAAACCATATTAATTCAAATTAATAGAACTCTTGCAAATTAATTATATGTTATAATAATGGGTTAACTAATTTTCCCCAAAAAATTAGTTAATCAGTACATTCGTCCTGAATGAAAACTTGAAGTTTAACTTTTAACTCAAAACTCTTTAGAGCTGCTTTAATTTGGTTATCAAAACCTCTTTATTTAAGCGGCACAAACTATCTCAATTATAAAAATTGAGAATAAATTATCCTTGACTTGCTTAATCTTTAGGCAACTTTTAAGAAGCTGCTATACCTATCCCTAACTCACAGTTATAAATAGCCGCCAACAAGTTAACTCTTAAACTATATCTTCGACGACGATTCCGATATTTACAGGATAAGATTTTAAAGATTTTGAGTTTCCTATTTATATGTTCAATGATAATCCTTTCTTTGGCTAAAGCCTTGTTATACTCTTTTTCTAACTCTGTTAATTTTCTATTTTTCGATTTCTTTTTCGGTGTATAACTATTACTATGGTATGCAGCTATTCCCTGATAACCACTGTCTTCTATGCTGGTAGTTAAAGGATGAAAACGAACTCGACTTTTTTTAAATAAACTAAAATCATGACCTCTACCTTTCCCACAAAAGACACAGATAATTTCCTCGGTATTTTGATCAGCTACTAATTGGGATTTTAAAGTATGATAACCTCTTTTACCCGAAAAAAAATCTTTCTGTTTCTTTTGGGGGCGTTCAATGGGAGTTTCCGTTACATCCATTACCGTTATGACCGGTATCTCTGCTTGATTGAGTAAAGCTTTTTTTCCTTTTAAACGGAAGTTTCCCGATTGTAAAAGCATTTTTTCCGTCTTATTTACAATCCGACATATAGTTGATTCTGATAGTTCCCAGCTTGTACCAATGTGAAAATATGTTCTATATTCTCGCCAATATTCTAACGTTACTAAAACTTGTTCTTCTATAGATAGTTTAGGTTTCGGTCCCCTTTTAGATGGTGAATTAGAGTCGGCTTCAACACTTTTTACTGATTCTACCATCTTTCTATATGTTTGTTTATACACACCGAAACGGCGTTTGAATTGTTCATCTGATAAGTTTTGATAATCCATAATTTTGCTAATAAACATAGCAAAATTATAGATGATTTCCTGACCTAAGATCACATTTTATTCTTTTTTCCACTTCAATCTAAGAATTGAGAAAAAAGCAAAACCTTACATTATACCATAAAAAAATTATGCAAGAGGTCTAATTAATATCCTAATTTCCTGCAAACGTTAATCTAATAATTTCCCACCACTATGAAACGTTACGGTAACTTATATCCTCAAATTATTGACTTTGATAATCTTTATCTATCAGCTAGAAAAGCTCAAAAAGGAAAGCGGTTTAGAGAGAATGTTTTACAATTTAATTATAACTTAGGAACGGAATTATTAAAAATTCAGCAAGAACTAAAAGATAAAACCTATCAACCAGGAAGCTATCGAACTTTTCATCTAAGAGATATAAAAAGTCGTTTGATTTCGGCAGCCCCCTATCGAGATCGAGTTGTTCACCATGCTTTATGCAATATCATTATTCCCATTTTTGAGAGAACTTTTATTAGTGATACTTATGCCAATAGAGAAGGTTATGGAACTCATAAAGCCTTGATGCGCTTTACCGATTTTGCTCGTTCTAGTCGTTATGTTTTACAATGTGATATTAGAAAATATTTCCCTAGTATCGATCATGAAATCCTTAAACAACTCATCAGACGAAAAATCAAATGCCCAGATACCCTCTGGCTAATTGATGCCATTATTGATAACAGCAACGAACAAGAAGAAGTTAACCATTATTTCCCAGGAGATGATTTACTCACGCCCATACAACGTAGACATGGTTTACCAATAGGAAATCTAACCAGTCAATGGATGGCAAATATTTACTTATCAGGCTTTGATCATTTTGTTAAAGAACAACTCAAAGTCGCTAAATATGTGCGGTATGTGGACGATTTTTCTTTGTTTTCTGATGACCATCAATTTCTCAAAGATGCTCGAATATTGATTGAAGACTATTTAGTCCAACTCAGGTTAAAAATTCACCCCATTAAGAGTCAGTTATTTGAAACAAAACATGGTTCCAGCTTTCTAGGGTTTCGGATTTTCCCCGAAACAATTCGGGTGAGAAATAGCAACTTACATCGTGGCAGAAAAAGACTGAGAAAATTGCAAAAAGATTATGCCGAAGGTAAAATCAATGTAGAAGATATTAAGCGATCGCTTAACAGTTGGGAATCTCACTTGAAACATGGTGACACCTGGCGACTGAGGAAACAGATATTCAGTTCCCTTGTTTTTACGAGGAGTTGAAGAAGGGGAAGGCGAACCCGACTGCGGGGCGGTTCCTGGGGCAACAATCCTAATAACTGCCGTTCCGCGATTCGCAACAACAACAACCGCCGCGACAACCGCAACAACAATAACGGTTTTCGGGTAGTCTGCGTATTCGGGAGAACTCTTTACAGTCAGAGTTGGCAGGTGGGAATCTGTCAAGAGTGCGCCAGAGAGTTCAGCCTTTTCCTGAGATGCTGGTAACGGTATCCAAAAATCAAACTGGGTTGGGGAGCTTGGTAGGGTAAAACCGAACAGTTTTCCAGCCCTCCACTAATATTTTGGGAACTAGAAGCGTGAAAACACTGCAAGTAAAACGCCAAAGCCAAAAGTTTCGAGGCTATAGAGACTATATTGATGGTGTCCCCTTAGAAATGGTCTTGATTCCCGATGGAACCTTCACTATGGGTTCACAAGAGACAGAAGAAGGGAGCCATGCTGATGAAAGACCCCAACATCATGTAACCATTACCTCGTTTTTGATGGGACGTTACCCCATTACTCAAGCACAATGGCAAGCGATCGCTGCTAGAACCGATTTAAAAATTAATATAGACTTAGATGAAGACCCCTCTTATTTTAAAAAACCCTATCAAGATCGAGACAGGGAAATAGATAGATGGCAAAGACCCGTAGAACAAGTAGATTGGTATGGAGCAGTAGAATTCTGTGGGCGACTCTCTAAGCTAACAGGAAGAACTTATCAGCTACCATCAGAAGCCCAATGGGAATATGCTTGTCGAGGTGTGACAACACCCTTAAATCTAGAAAAAGGGGAATTTTATCCACCGTTCCACTTTGGGGAAACCATTACAACAGATTTAGCCAATTATCGAGGGGAAAAATCCTATGGCAAAGGGACACAAGGAGAATATCGCGAACAAACAACACCTGTAGGTTATTTTCAAGTCGTCAACGCCTTTGGACTCAGCGATATGCACGGAAATGTCTCGGAGTGGTGCGCTGATGACTGGCATGGTAATTATAAAGGAGCGCCTACTGATGGCAGTGCATGGCTTGATAGTAATCAAGAGAAAAAAGTCAAGTCTGAAAATGAATCATATTCTGGCAAAAATGATGATATTTCGCTAAATAGTGTCCTGCGGGGCGGTTCCTGGGGCATCTATCCTAATTACTGCCGTTCCGCGTTTCGCGACCTCAACAGCCGCCGCGACATCCGCCTCATCTTTAACGGTTTTCGGGTAGTCTGCGTATTCGGGAGAACTCTCTAACCCTTTTTCCTTTTTCCCCTTTTACCCTCATTCCCTATTTTTTCTCTTACCCTAATAGAAAAATCGTTAAGTGAAGATGGGTCGGTTAAATCTACTCGGTTGACCGTGGGAAATTCCGTCACCGTTACCGGTGAGCA
This sequence comes from Microcystis aeruginosa FD4, assembly GCF_009792235.1. Taxonomy (NCBI): domain Bacteria; kingdom Bacillati; phylum Cyanobacteriota; class Cyanophyceae; order Chroococcales; family Microcystaceae; genus Microcystis; species Microcystis aeruginosa. The sequence goes on along the minus strand of NZ_CP046974.1, from coordinate 25,554 downwards.
TCCCAGAAAAGGACAGACGGGGGAGATAATCGCGTTGCCCAATCCTACGCGGCCATCATCCTTTTCGACGATGGCAACAGGGAAATGTTAGGTTCGGACTTCCTTTCCCCAAAAACCATCGATGTGGCCGCTAAATTTCAAGTCAAAGAAGGGCTGAATTATAGGGCGGGTAACGGCTGTGAGTGGTATGTCAGGGTAGAACAGGCTACTTGGGAACGGCTGCTAAGATACCGAAATCGCATTGGTACGGCAACTCTCGATGGTGCTATCAAACGAATGTTAGAAAGTATCGAGAACAGCCCACCCTAACGGAACCTTAACTTGGTTTGAGCTGCTCACTTAACGAATTTTTCGAGGTTCTCACTTAACGAATCGTTAAGTGAGGGGAGTGGACAATATAGCAAAGACCAAGGTGCTTAGGACAATCTATCGCTGAAACCCTGTTCAGATAAGAGTTTGAAAATTGAAAGCGTTCTAAATAACCCATTATTTGCTATATCTTATCGTTAGGCAGCGATCGATGACGTGGCGATCATCTTTCTGGGGGAGCATTGTGGGGTGGGAAAGGTGAAACACGGAACAATTACGGATTAGAGAAACCAATTTTCAATCACTAAACCCTTAAAATCTTTAAAATCATCAACATTATTTGTAACTAAAGTCAAATTGTTGGTAAAAGCAATAGACGCTATTTGACCATCGACAAAAGCAGGACTCTTGCCGACTTTAGACAACCTTGACCTTTCCCGTGCGTGATATTGGGCTGATTTTAAGTCATAATCGAATAAAGGTAGATTGGCTAAAATAACGTTATTTACATAATCCTCTAAGTCTTGGCGTTTTTTAGACAGAGGAAGTCGAAAACAACCAAATAATAGCTCATGGATTACTAGAGTAGCTGTGGCTATTTCCCGTTTAGATAATCGTAGCTTCGTCATGACCTTCTGATTCGGGTGAGGTCGTTTAGCCTCTGACAAAATATTAGTATCTAGCAAATATTTGAGAGTCATAAGCGAACATCTCTTCCCGTTGACTTGTCCCGTAAATTATCAAAAGTATCATCATCAAGACTTGCCAAATCTACTCTTTGTCTAAAATCTTGCAAGGCTGACCAAAAATCATTAACCTCTCTAATGTCCATTAATAGCTCTTCATTATCAGGAAAATCAACTTCCTCTAATAACTCAATAGTTTTGCCTTTTTTAATTCCTTTAACTAACATAACATCAACTCCTTCTAAGCTTAACTAGCTACTGGCAAAAATTGTTTCATCAATAAAATTCTAGCACTTAATAGAATAATTGAAGATTTCGGGAGTCACGGCACTCCGAATTGTGAGAAAGATTGAGTTCAAACCATGTAATCATCCCTACCTAAGGGTAAGCGCACCTAAAACGCTATTGACAATTACAATTTTGTGATCAGCATGGGCATTTCAAGTGACGAAGGTTTTTGTTGATACGGCAGCTTGGTTCGTTAAGTGAGGGGAGAATCACTCGGACTAATGTAGCCCCTCTAAATGAAGAAAATCAAGAGCCTGTCCTACTGGATTACTACGGCTAACCTCCTGAACAGCAGGTCGATAAATATGAAGAAAATTATTGAATTTTATTCTATTTTCTGAGTAGATTTTCCCAGAAAAAAGCAGATTTGCTATCATGAAATGCTTTTGATGTCAACTCTTATCAGGAAATTTCTCTTTGAGAGTTTTGCCAAAATAATATTGACACCAAAACTCGGCAATTTCTGCTACTAAAGGAGCGGATTCAGAAGTTAGTCCACTGCCACAACTTGAGTTATAGCGTTCAGCATAATCTCTCGCCATTTGGTAACTCCAATAAGCATAATCTGAACTTGTCATACACCGCAGTCCATCTTCAATTATTAAGGCATATTTGTTATTGATGACACGAATTGGTGTTCCAAATCTTATGTGTTTTTCCCAACCTTGAATTTGTTCTAGTTGGGTTAACAATTTATACAAATCTTGCCGTTTATCTGGAGTTGGTTCTTCTAGGTAATCTTCCATTTTTTCAACAGCATGGTTAATTAGTTGGCAGTGTTCTGTCCAAGCTTCTTCTCCAAGAAAAGACCTAGTAGTTTGATTAGATTCCATCTGTTTGATTACCAATTTAGCTAGGTAAAGCGCAAAATTAGCGGCGGCTTTCTCTTCTTGGCAAAGACTTTTGAGACTGGTGAGCCTTGTGACATTGAGGGCATATTTGGTTTGGTATAGTTCCCTCGCTGTCTCAGCCAATTTGCGAATTTTAGGAGCAATATGTTTCTCATTATTTTTATCATATCTTCTTAACGGTTCTTCGTTACTTGGTATGATTCGATCAGGGGGCATAAATCGACTAAATCCTTATCTGGCAAGAGACTTAATTGATTAGTTCGCTCTAGACAAAAATAATTGACAAAAATCGCTAAATGCCTTTCCATATAAGGGTTACATCCCTTATAACCCTGTCCGTTGCATAACACAAACTGAAGCACCGTTAATCACGACTATTGAAAATTGGTATAATTTATTGGTCTATTAATACTTTAGCTGATAATCAACTTTATTTTTAGAGATGAATCTGATTTTATCAAGTAAAGCGGCCGAAAGACTTCAACAGGAAGTGCAGTCAAGAGAAGATTTTATCGCCGATATTAATACTTGGCGAATTGATGTCCTCGATCTCAGGAAGCGAGGTATTTTTCTTATTACTCAGGAAAAGAGTTTATATACCCTAATTTCTTCGTATAAGCAGGGAATTAAGGGGATTATCGCTCAAATTACCGCCATTGATCGGCATGAGGGCGATTCCCCTGAAATTCATTATCTCAAATCCGAGAATAGGAGTCTGGTAAGCTCCCTGAATAACATGAAGAATTTAATCACTAAATTAGATCAGTACAATGCGGTTGATAATGAAAGATTTGCAGAATTAATTAATCAGACTTCCTTTAAATATTTATCTTACCGTACCCCGACCGAATGTTACCAAAATCTCTTGAATCAATCGAAGAGAGTACAATAAAACGGTCGCATTTTAATCTGTGAAAGCCCGTTTAAATAGCATACCTGATCGTCCATCACGTCAAATGTTTTCCCTCTATTTTCTGATGCTATTTGACCCCGTTCGTCGTCATTCCCCGACCATCGAGCGAGTATCAGGTGCGGCCGCTGGCCGTTCTTGCCCCGCAACGACAGCCGACCGTCTGGAACGAGGCCGTAGCGGAAGCTGGGGGCAAAGCACCCTCTAACCGAGTCGTTCGCGAGACGGTGGGCAAATACCAGGATAAAGGGAAAGCGAATGTTTTCGAGGTGGGGGAAGTGGTCGCTATCCTTGCCAAAGATAACCCGCGTCTGAAGGGGAAAAACAAATGTTGGGCGATCATTACTGCTGTTCACCAGCGCTCCTGCGACCTGCGACTTCACGACGGGGTGATCGATCTGGTTAAAATCGAGTACCTCAAGGAGTTGGGCTACACCGAAGGGGACTGTCAGACGGTGCGGCGATTATGCGATCGATTGTCGAGACTGAGGGAAGGGGAAGAACTGGAAGATACCGCCGTCGCCTTTTTGGGAATCTTGGGGAAACTACAGCGACCCTACTTGAGCGAGTTGGAGGAAGGGATGCTGACCATGTTAGAGAAGTATTACGGGGTAGTGACCGATTGATTTTCGTCCTTGACTGGCGATCATTCCCTCCGAATTACCGCGACCCCAGATCGAGGGACTACGAGCGGACGCGGGATCTAGGGGTGTTAGAATTGATAGACCGACCGCGTACCGGATCGCCATCTCTCTCTGCCCGCCATGAGTCAAAAGCCACCCTTCCCGCGACCCGAACTGGATTCCGCCCCGATTACCTTCCACCAATACGAAGCCTATACACCCGAAAAATTAGAGTTGTGGGAAGGTTTTAACCCCCCCTTTGCCTCTTGCCTCTTGCATGAGTGCCTTTCTTCACTAGGAAATTTATTTTGCACGACTACTTATTAATTAAGGCGATGGAGTTTTAAGTCACCTCTCTTAAATCTGAGATTTAAAAATCATCAATTAGGAGTTTTAACCATGAAAAAAACAACTCTTCCTATTAATTTATCTCAAGAAGAAATTAAACAATTTTGTCAGCGTCACTCGATCTGCAAGTTATCTTTATTTGGTTCAGTATTAAGGGATGATTTTACAAGAGAAAGTGATGTTGATGTTTTAGTAGAATTTGAACAAGGGAAGACTCCTGGTTTAGCTATTATTACGATGGAAGATGAGTTATCAAATATAATAAATCGCCAGATAGATTTAAGAACATCGGCAGATTTAAGCCGTTATTTTCGTGAGCAAGTCTTGGCAGAAGCTATAGTTATTTATGAGCAAAATTGATAATTTAACTCGGCTAAAACACATCAGAGATTCAGCAAAAGAGGCATTATCTTTTGTAAATAATCGCACCAGACAAGATTTAGATGACGATAGGATGTTATCTTTAGCTCTCGTAAGATTAATTGAAATAATGGGCGAAGCTGCTAATAATGTTTCTGAACCTTGCCAAGTTAAGTATTTTAAAATCCCTTGGCGACAAATCATCGGCATGAGAAATCGTATTGTTCATGCTTATTTTGATATTGACTTAGATATTGTCTGGCAAGTAATCACTCAAGATTTAGGTTTACTTTTGATTGAAGTTGAAAAGGCAATTAAAGAATTGGAAGCGTAAATTATGGGAACAGGAAACAGTTTCGAGCCAATAGACCTCTTAGACCTCTTGCAAAAGTCTTAATTCGATCCTTGTACAGCAACATTTTTGAAGATTATCAACTACTAATAAATAATTAACTGAAAGTCCCTCCCATTATTGTTTCTATCGTTTGTTTTCGGATTTATGCAAGAGGTCTATTAAAGCGATATATCTTCAAGCTCGCAGGAAGTCTGATACAAAAGGCAGTTTAGCACTTGCCCGTATGTCAGATTTGACATATTATGGGATAATAAATGCAAAACAAAAATGATAAAGATATCGTTTGGTTGAGTGGAGAGGTGAAAACTCCTGGGAGATCGGACATGGATTTAGCTAAGCGTCAACGTTTAGAAGCGGCGGGCTGGAAGGTGGGAACAGTAGAGGAATTTCTAGAGCTTACGCCCGTAGAATCCGAGCTTATCGAACTCAAACTAGCCCTCGGTAGAAAATTAAAAGAAATTAGAAAAAGTCAAAACATTTCTCAAAAAGAGTTAGCAAAAAGAATGGAATCGAGCCAGTCGCGAGTGGCGAAAATTGAATCGGGTGATCCCTCGGTTTCACTTGACCTGATAACCCGCGCCCTTTGTTTATCGGGGGTCACACGTCGGCAGATTGCGGAGGCAATTATTAGCTCGGATGTTAGTTCCGAAGACGATCTCGTGTAGCGAGCGCTTTGCGTTCGCCCACAGTTACCGTGAACTGGTTTCTTCCCCATAAATTGAGTAATTGAACCGTTAGTTAATCGACACTTCGAGACGATACAGGAACGCTTAGGAAGTTGGCCACTCGTTGCCTTGTTCTTCAAACCTTGAGTGAGGAAACTTCACTCGATCGAGGACGCGCTTTCCCCGATCGCTTTCAATAAAAACAGTCCCAAATCCCGATTCAACCCCTCGTTTCGTTGGGGACAACCGTGTTGGGTTAGGCAACGGGGACAGCCGTACTCACAATCACAGGCTTCAACCAGCGTCCGCGCTTTGTCTGCCAGTCGGGGTAGGTTCTGAAAAATCGCTTCCGTAGCCCCGTTGCCACCGTCGCAAGTATCGAAGAAATAACCGACCCTTCGTTTATCCTCCCGTTCGACCACGAAATTGACATCTGATCGCGAGGAAAGTACCAGTAGAGGGACGGCAAAGATCAGTTGATGCCCCATACTGTGCAGGGCTAACCAATCCGGTGCGCTCGTCCAGAGGTCTTTGAGGGTGTCGGGAATGTTATCACCGTAGCGATCGGTAAGGTTCTTTCTGAGACGGGCGACTTCCTCGCGGATAGCGGTCGTGACTCCAGGATTGAGTTCGATTTTTAAGACGGGAGCCTCGTAGCTGGTGCGGTACGGGGTCGGAAAAGTGATTTTCTGCTCGACATCGGTGATCTCGGCCGTTCGTAGAGAGCGGTGACATTGCGGGCAGCTTTTGCCCTTGAGGGGCAGATGATAGCCCGAACAGTGAGGATTGGTGCAAGTAAGACGGTACTGGCGTTTTAAGCGTTGATAACCCGTGACCGAGGAGGTGATTTCACCCCAGTGCAGACGTATTCTGAGCCGTGCGTCGGGGAACGGGGTCGAGAGAATCTTCGGTTCTGTCAGTAGCACTCTGGAGGCTACCGTTAGGTCGGTTTCCGGTTGGGTCGAGAGATCGCTATCGCAACCGAGAGGTTCTAGCGATGCGGTGTGGTTCTCCTCGTTCAGTTCGCGGCACTGGTACACCACCCGTCGGCCTTCCTCGTCGATTGCGGTATAGAGCGCATCAGGGAAGACCTCACGGTGGGCTAACTCCAAACCCATCTCCTCGATCGTCTCCTTAGTGGTCAGGTCTATCAATTTTACCGATTGTTGGGGGTTGCCCCGAAGGTTGACCGAGTGGTGGGGCATTCCGACGGCGTGCAAAAAACCGTTAGCTTTCAGAAAAAGCTTGTTCTGTCGTAATAATTCATCGGCCAGCCGTCCGCCCACCTCTCCGAAACGGGGTAGTACCTCATTTACCCCTAATCCGCTCTCAGCACAACAGCAGAGCAGGTGTTTGGCCAGCAGGGTCGGGTAGTCGGGATTGAAGGCGACATTTTCTACTCCGTCCGATAGTAATCGCTCTGGATAGGTTCCGTAGTAGTGATCGAGAGGATCATCGGCGATCGGTAGGAAGATAACCAGACCGCTTCGCCGTCGTCCGACCCGGCCGATCCTTTGCCGGAAAGACATGATCGAACCGGGATAACCGCGGATAATGCAACAATCGAGTTCGGGGAGGTCGATTCCCGCTTCCAGTGCCGATGTGGAGAGGAGAACCCTAATCTTCCCGGTTTCTAACTGTTGGATCAGGCGACGACGTTGTTCGGACTGCATGGAACCGTAAAAGGGTGCTACCCGTCGCGCTAACCCTGCGTTTCCCCAGTTTTCGGCTTCTTTAGCGAGCAGTTTCAGCAAGTTCTTGACGGTGGTGCGCGAGTAACAGAAAACGATACCGCTCAGTTCTTGTTGGAGAAGGGAGAGGACGATCCGCACCGTGTCGGGATTGGGGGAACCCGTCGGTGCGAGGGAAAGGAAAGTTTTGGACGCGGTGGTTCCCCGACCCGTATCCATTGCTTTTAGCTGTTTCGGTTCGTCGGCACGACCCCCAAAACGCTCCAACAACTCGACGGGATTTCCGAGCGTGGCCGAAGTGCAGATAAATTGTAAGCGATCGCTATTGCCGCCGACACTATCGACCGCCCGCCGGAGACGACGGGTAAGATTGGCGAAATGCGCCCCGAACGCGCCGGTGTAGGTGTGAGCTTCGTCGATTACCACCCAACGTAGGGAGCGCAAGAAATTTCGCCATCCCTGCGCTTGACTTCCCCCGCGTATTTTCTCTAGCTGGTAATGGAGTAAATCGGGACTGACCGCTAGAATCCGGGGAATATCGGGATAAAACAATTTCCATCGTTCGGACTGCGAGGTATCCCCCGTCATCTGTCCGATTTTCAAACTAGCGTTCGGTGGCAACGCCTCGTTCAGGGTTTGTAACTTCCTGGTCTGGTCGAAGGCCAGAGCTTTGAGGGGAAAGAGATAGAGAGCGGTCGGTTCCGACGACCTGAGACAGGATTCGAGAATGGCGAGGTTATAACAGAGCGTCTTGCCAGAAGCTGTGGGGGTGGCGATGACGATATCTTTGCCCTGTCGCAATAAGGTCAGGGCTTCCAGTTGATGTTCGTAGAGCGAATCGATCCCGATTTTAGCTAGAGCGGTTGTTAGCACGGGCAAAAGATCGGAGGGTATCGGGTGTAACCGTCCCTTAATGGCGGGAATGACGGTGATGTAAGTCAATCTTTCCGCTAATTCGGTAGCAATCGCCCGGAATTCGGGCTTCTTGAGACTTTGAATAGCTGCCAGAATTGCGGGGGTCGATGGAGAGGACTCGGATGGTGTTATCTCGGCTAAGACTAACTCGCCCGAAGCGATCGATTCTTGCCAGTTTGGGAACTGTAGGGGGACAGAATAGCCCGGGAACTTGACGATCAATCGATTGCCCAACCAGCCCGTCACTTTTCCCGTGCCGTATTGTGGCGAAGTGACCGATTTACCGACACCGAGACCGTCGGGTAGGGGTTGACCCAATTTTTGACCGGCACGGAGCAGGGCTGCGGGATCGAGGGGCTGGTTCATGGTTTTTTTCGGTATTGGATTTTATCTTGAACGTCGGGTAATATCCCCGATTTTACAAAAGGGATTATAGCCGATTAAAATATAACTATTCTTCTAAATTAATTATATATTATTGTCGAGACTTAACTAATTTTATTTTCTCGAAAAAATTATGTTTTTCTCCGATAAAAAAATTGTTAAAACTCTTTAGATATGATTTCAAAACCTCCTTTATTTAATCAGCATAAACTATCTGAATACATTTGTCTTGACTTGTGATCTCCCGGGCAGTTTAGATAGGAATAATCGCAAAATTGGCGATGCTATTTCCTGTTATCAACCCATCGACCGCCCGAAAATGCTTGTCATAGCTAAACAAAGCCAGATTATATTGTAGAGCGGTCGCTGCGATCCACATATAGTTAGTGGGAATCGGATTTCCCTTTTTCCTCAAGCCAGAATAAACTCTAGCGTAATACTCGGCGGTATCGCAATTGATCGCAAAACAGTTAATTTTGGATATTTCCCAAAATTGCTTAAGTTCCCTTCGGTTATCGAAGATTTGGGTTAAAACCCCGTCGTTTTACGACGGCTTTTCCTGATTTTTGTCGAATTATTTTAGGGGTTTTAAGAGCTACAGGAGAAATATAGCGGTATAATGAAGATAAAAGAATTCAAGATAATTGCCATGGAATTAGTGACGCTCGATCGAAGTAGATGTATTCAAATTCCTGAAACTTTGCTGGAACAACTAGGCATTGAATATGATAGTCAATTTCAGGTAGAAGTTCAAGATGGTAAGCTAGTCTTAAATCCAATTAAGGAAGAGCCAAAGGTTTATTACGAGAATGATGTTTTGGTTGTTGACAGCCAATTGCTAGTTAATCCTGAAGCTTTTATCGAGGAGCTTAGACAAGAAAGAATGAATGAGCTAATGTTGTGATTAAAGTTTTATTCGATACGTCGGTTTTGGTTGCATCTATAGTCATTTCAATTAAGATTGAGAATATCAATCCCAGAGTTCATAAGGGTTTTGTCGGTCTAGACTGTATCAGACTTATCTGAAATGACTATATCCCCTGTACCAACACATCAGTTCCAACGAGATATCGATGACCGCGCCCGTCGAAACCCGTTACCCCGCAGACACGGGAGCGACATCGGGAGAGGCCGAAGTTTCCTTTCTCTACCGCGACACCGACACTTACCCGAAAGAGGTGGCCGATAATATTCGGATTGAGGATGTACCACCCATGACGGTGGTGAGCTTGGGATTACAGGGAGGTTACGATTTTGACAGTTACCAACAGGGATTGACCCGACTGAAAGAATGGCTGGCCGAACATCCGAGCTACCGGGCGATCAGTTCCCCCCGTCGCTTTTTCTATGATGGTCCCTACGTTCCCGATCCCCTGAAACGGAGTGAAATTCAAATACCCGTCGAGGCGGTATCGTCGAATCATTGAACTCATGGCCAATCCTGACTGGTATCGCAGAGGAAATGGTCGGCCATGATGTCCTCGAAGGTGAAAAGACAGTGAGAGGGAAAAGTCCGTATCGGTAAATCCGTGTCTCGCAAAGCCAAATCGACTCCGGCCTCGAAAGCATCGGATAAAGCCGTCGGTATCCGGGATTTTAAACTAGGATTGCCCTGTAGATGCCGTCTGATCGCTCGTCTCTGTTCTCTAATCGTCAAAAACCAGCTGCGAGAACGTTTATCTGGCTGATATTCCCATTTGAGAAGATGTCCTACCAAAACGGTCAGACGGCTCACCAGTTCTCGATATTCTTGTTTACCCAAGGAAATGATTTCCTCCCGTAAGTTTTGCCAGTCCAGTGCTTCTACCTGTCGGTTGGCTAGAACGTTCGCTTGTAGCTCTGTCCAGCCGTAGAAGTCGGATTCATACAGGGCATTCGCTCGATCTGACTGATTGCAACTCATATCTGACCATATTTGTACTGGAACTAGATAATACGTTGATTAACATTTTGATTATGTGGCTATCTGGCGGGGAATGTCCCCACCGAATAAAGTTTACCAACCGCCGCAGCAGTGACGATACTCGTCATAGATTTCGTGTTGTCGTTCGAGGGCGGCGATTTCCTTCTCTTCTTGCCGTTGCCGAATGGTGCTATCAATGGCGGCCTTCATGATAGCGTTATCGCCGTGAGCGAGTCTGAGGGTGTAGAGTTCGACTGGGGATAGAGGAAAGAGGGTTCGTGTTAGTAGGGTGAGGTCGAGGTTGGGAAGCTGGGGGAATTGCCGGGAGAGGTCGGCCAATAAAGTTTGTTCTGTCATCGTTGTCTTCCTCGAATGATTTGCACCCGATGGCGTTAGCCTTTTCTCCCGTCTTTTTTTTTCTTTTTCATCTCTGGCATCGGTTGTCTTCGCGGATATCCCATGAACCATCGACACGGAATAAAAATAGACAGCGTTTGGCGTTTGTTCCCTGGGCGGTCAGTGTCAGTCGGCCTAACTGTCCCCAAGAACCGCCCAGACCGCCTCTCGTGTCTGCCCAACTAACCCGGTAGATCGTGCCGTTGTTTCCCCCGACACCGCTAACTCTTCTCAGGGTCGAATTAGCGGTGTCGATGTCCACCCCGTCCGTCAGAGACTGCCATTCGCTGACCGTCTCGCAATCGTCGCCGGCTATCTTGGCCACCTCGATCCGTCCGTCGTCTTTCATGCAGAGGGCGGTGGGGGTGGTTCCACTTCCCATAGCATCGAAGCGGGTAAACTTCCAATGTTGGGAAAGTTCAAAGGTGGCCATATCTAGGCGTAGTTCTGCTATTAATCTCGAAAGTATAGAAAAACCGATCAGCAGCAGGACAGCGATTAGGGTTAAGGTGACGAGCATTTCGATAAGGGTGTGGCCGGATTGACGCATGGTGTTAACTCCCGTTGGTTTTCGACCGCACTCGACCTTTTTCTGTTTTCTTATTTTTTTATTCGTCGTTTCTCAACCGAGCTTCGTCTGAAAATTACTGGCGATCGTTTCCCTCGGTCAAAAAAAGCGATAGTCGCAGGATTGACCATCGCCGAACTGGGAAAAAATAGTTTACTACCTGCACAAGATTTATTTTTATTTAATTATTCCCATCCTTTTTTAATGTCTGATAATTTTGTAGATTGAGCGGTATAATTTTCGTAGTTTTCTAATGTGATTCCAGAGCCGAAAACAACGAATACTCGTGTTGAGTTTTCAGAGATTTTTTTAACAATTCCTTTTTCTCCAGTGGGAATATAAGTAACTTTATAGTCATTTCAAATAAGTGTGAGACGAGGGAAAAATAAGGTAAAATAAAGAGAAACGAGCAACCCATATAGAAAAATGTCTTATAGCCTAGACTTGAGAAAAAAAGTAATCGATTATGTAGAGAATGGGGGAAGCATAACCAAAGCCGCCGCTCTATTTAATATAGGAAGAGCGACGATATATAGATGGCTAGGTAGGGAAAAACTGGAAGCAACAAAGGTAAAACACCGTCAGAGAAAGCTGGACTGGAAAGCACTGTCAAAAGATGTCCAAGAAAATCCCGAGGCAAGATTAAGAGACAGAGCCGAGAAGTTTGGAGTGAGACCAAGTGCCATTTGCTATGCCTTAAAAAAAATGAAAATTACCAGAAAAAAGAAGGAACTTCGTTATAGAGAAAGAAACCGAGAAGAAAGAATGAAATACTACAGAGTGCTGAGAGAATTGATTAAAACATATGGAAGTGAAAGCCTTGTATTCATTGATGAGTCAGGGTTTGAAGAATTTCAAGCCTGCCTTTATGCCTGGTCAAAAAAAGGTAAGAAAGTCTTGGGAGATAGACAAGGAAAACGAGGAAAAAGAGAGAACCTTGTGGCCGGGAGAAGAAAGGGAAAAAAAGACTTTATTGCCCCGATGGTATTTACAAGAAGCCTGAATGCCGAAGGTTTTGAAGGGTGGTTATCTTTATATTTATTGCCCTCTCTAGCCATAACATCAGTATTAATTATGGATAATGCACCAATTCATCGGAAGACAGTGATTAGACAACTGGTAGAGGAAGCAGGTCATCAGGTAGTGTTTTTGCCAAAATACTCTCCTGATTTAAATGATATCGAACATGATTTTAGTGCATTAAAGAGAGCCAGAATGTATGCTCCTGTGGGGACACCCCTTGATGAAATTATTCGTACTTATTGTGTCGCCTAGTGTCTCGTTCTTATTTGAAATAACTATAACTCACATCTGATAACTGATAACTGATAACTGATAACTGATAACTGATAACTGATAACTGATAACTGATAACTGATAACTGATAACTGGTAACCGTTCAGGGGGGGGTGTCAAGCAGCCAGTGGTATTGACCCTGTAGAAGTACTCTCCTGGGGTAGCAGAGAAGGAGAAGCACTACCTTTCCTAGAGGCTCGAACAGCGTCGGTCATGAATTCCAAGACATTGCGGTTCTGAGAACGCAGACTGGTGACTACCGTCAGCATCCGCGCCACAAAAATACTACCCGCCTCACTTTGAGAGCCATTCGCCAGAGGACAGCCTGGCGAATGGCTCTCTCAGCCGCATTGTTCGTTGGCTCTAACCCCTCCACCGTGACGAACAGCCATAGGGCGGACTCCACCTTCAGCAGTTGCCGGCAGGTGCGAACGGTTTTAGCCAAAGGAGTCTTCTCCCTGGAGCCAATCTGATAATCCGCTCCTGAAGAGAGTAAACTTCTGACTCGTTCTCGAATTGGCGACACTAATGACTGAAACTGAGTCCGGCTCAAAGTCCCATCTCGGACTCGATGCCAGAGGCGAAACAACTTTTTCTGTTGGGCGAGCAAATCTCGTCCTAGTTGACGGGAGACTCCACTGCGTTCAGAGATTTTGGTGAACTCTCGCTTGAGATGTGCCCAACACAGTTGTCTTCGGTCAACATCGACCCAATTGTAGGCCTTATAGCGATCGCTGTTGAGAATCCCCTCGAAGTTCTCTCCCAATAACCCTTGAGCCGCCGCCGTCGAGCGCGACAACTCCACACAAAAGAAGCTGACCAAGGGAGTGACGGCCACCCACAACCAGGCTCTCTTGGACTGAGGATTTTCCCCATCGGCATTTCCTTGTCCGAAACCTGTCTCATCGGCTCCCACTATCGGCGCAGCTTGAATTTAGGCTTTGACCTCCTCTACTGAGGCTGAGACCGCCTCACTGGCTTCTTTTCTCAGACGATTGACTGTCCCCAGAGAGATTTTCACCCCAAACAAGTCCGACATCGCCGAAACCACCATCCTTACTGAATGACGGTACATCCCGCTCAGCACTGAGACGATGGCTACCACTGTTTCGCCGTAGCCACTGGCTTCTACCTCTTCTGGTAGAGTGGCTCTGCTTGTCTGGCCGCAGCGAGTGCAAGTTAGTTGGTGTAGGCGATGCTCCGCGATTTGGAGCTTAATCGGGGGAATTTCTACTACTTGATGGCGGTAGGGGCTGGGGTCAACTCCTTGTAGGGGTTCGCCACAACAGGGGCAAGTTTTAGGATAGTGGTTGGTGACGCTATCACACGCTTCCACTGGATACAGGGAACGACTATGACCTGGGTGTCCGGGTTGCCCCCCTCGCTTTTTTCCTGTTGGTTTTTTTTTCTTGGTCTTCTCGACGTTGGGAGAGTCTGAGGCAGGAGAGCTATGGGAGTTCTGTGAGTTTCGATTGACTTTCTCTTCTAGCCCCTCTTTTGAGTCTTGTAATTCTTTGAGGTGTTGCTCTAGTTGCTCTATCTTCAAGCCTAACTGCACTACTAGCCGTCTGACGCTGGCTGGGGTCTGCTCCCAATCCTCTGCGTCTATTCCTGACATCTCTAGTAGCTGCTTCTCATCCATGTCTCTCAGATTACCAGATTTCGTACCCCCCCTGAACGGTTACAATTAATCTGGTTTTGCTTCTCGTTCACGTTGGGTTTTAATCCAGTTACCTAATTCTCCTCCCAATTCATCGATTAACTGACTGACGTATTCATAGCGTTTCAGATCGATCAACTTAAAATCTAATAAAAGTCGGGTCTGATGTCTGAGAACGGCTAACTCGGTGTTGATATATTCAAGTTTGGCAAGCTTACTTTTGGCAAATTTAGCCCTGATTAAATTCTCTAATATGTTATAAAGTTGGTTGATTACCCTGTCCCCTATCGTGAACTTGTGAACCCTAGGAAAACGCTCTATAATCGGAACGTACCACTTCACCAAATCATAACACTTTTGAATCACCGATAACTCTTTCATTGCCTTCATAAAATTTAACATTAACCCCAATTTTCCGCAAAAAATCGACCCGCCTAAGGGCGGGAAAGAAAAGAAAAGAGAAAAAATAGGGAATAAGGGTAAAAAGGGAAAAAAGAGAAAAAGGGTTACAGAGTCCTCCCAGCACCGCACACCACCCGAAAACCGACGCTGATGTTGATGTCGCGGCGGTTTTTGTTGATGCGGTAAGCGGAACGGCAGTAAAATGGATAGATGCACCAAGAACCGCCCCGCAGAGGAGAACAATTATCATTCCCATTTTTTGTCCAAGCACTTCCATCCCTTGGCGCACCCTCATAATTATCATGCCAATCATCAGCGCACCATTCCCATACGTTCCCGTGCATATCATACAGCCCAAAGGCATTAGACGGAAATTGTCCTACGGGAGTCGTTTCTTCTCGGTATTCTCCTTTGGGTTCATCTGCATAAGTTTTAGTAGCATTATAATTAGCTAAATCTCCCGTGATAGTTTCCCCAAAGTGAAAGGCGGTTGTTGTCCCCGCTCTACAGGCATATTCCCATTCCGCTTCGCTCGGTAGCCGGTATTCCCTTCCCGTCAACTTGGATAATCTCGCGCAGAACTCGATCGCATCGTACCAGTTGACTTTTTCCACGGGACGGCGATCGCTTTCGGGACGGTCTTTAAAATAGGCTGGTTTGGGTTCAAGGTCTTGTTTAACTTTTAAATCGGTACGGGACGCGATCGCTTTCCACTGCGCTTGGGTGATGGGATATTTACCCATGTAGAAAGAGGGAAGAGTAACCTGATGTTGGGGTTTCTCACTATCATGTCCTTCTCCTGCTGGTGAACCCATCGTGAATATTCCCCCCGGTATGGCGACCATTTCTAGGGTTATGTCTTTGCCCAAATCTTCGCCGAAATATTGGGACTGTTTCCACTCTTTTTTGATTTGCTCGCCCTTTGCATTTACTTCCACGATCTCGAAGTTAAATGCCTTGAATCCACTTTCTTGAGAAGGTTCAGGGGTGGATGACCTATTCCCCCCTGACTGCCGATTGGGTAGTTTTTCGGTAAATGAAGTTTTATTGCCTAGCGCTGTCTCTGGTTGAGTTTGGGGAGGAATGGGAGAGTCACCGACGACGGAGGTGCTAAAGTCCCCGACTCTCTCGATTACATGATTGTTGATGCGTTGAATGGCGGTTTCCAGTTCGATTTCCTCGTCGGGGATTTCCGCTTCTGTCCATTGCCATCCTTCCTGTTCGGCTCGCTCTAGTGCGATCGCTAAACGGCCGCGCTTTTCTTCGCTGGTGACGAGAAAATTGAGCAAACTAGCCGATAGATTCTCGTTTTTGCGGAAAGATACGGCCGATTCGGAACTGAGAATGTTCTGGACGAGGGATTCCACTTCGCTGACACTGCGGGACAGTTCCCCGTCAATGGTCACTACTCGATCGATCAAACCCTGAAACTGTCCGATAATTGGTTTTAGGTATTGTTCTAGATTAATGGCTACTTTGGCCATTTCGATCGCTTCTTGTTCCAGATTATCTAACTCGATCTGCAACTGATACACTTGTTTGTACCCGTTCAACTCGCCGATCATTTTCGAGAAAACCTGTTTTTGTGTATCCTGATCTTCGGCTAATTTCTGGATGCTTTCGCTGATTAGGTCGATTTTCTTGAGCATAAGCAAGCTGGCACGGCCAACAAGGATGACGGTGCGGAAAATCTGCTGTTTCTGTAGTCTCAGGGTATCTCGCAGTTCGGCCGAGCCGATGCTATTCTCTAGAGATTGGCGTTTTCGCTCTGTTTCTGCCAATTTCTGGCATTTAACCGCCACTGCCTCCTTGATTTCCTCGGTTAGTGACAGGAAAAACCGCCGGTATTCATCTTTATGGTCGGTGAGAAATCTGATTAACTGGTTATAATCCTCGACTAATCTTTCTAATTCTTGAAAGGTTTCCTCGAAATTGAGGGGTTCTTCTTTTTTCCTCAATCCTAGCCATGTATGGCGAACCCGCTTTCCGGTTTTAATCAGTTGCTGTCTTTCTTGAATCTGATCCTGTAAAATTAATAAATCGGGGCGATTTAGTCGGGGAAGTTGATAGGTTTTCCGATAAAGCTTAATTTTCGCTGTTTCGTCTGCCATCGCCTTGGTCGCTGAGGGTGAGTTTTTTCCTATTTTATGCCATTTTCTTTATTCGTAGCGGGCATCTTTCCCCGAGGGTAAGAGCATCTCAATTAGGCTTGACAAAAGGCTCTCAGCACAGCAATCATATAGTTGTTATCCATGATCGCTTGTTGCAGGGTAATCGCACGTCGTTTTGTATAAAACGTAACAGACAGAGGTGACTGAATGTCATGCCTAGCAGGACGAGCTGATATAAGTTAATCTGAGAGGAAGCAAAAAGTTACATGGTGTAGCAGTTGAGCATGGCATCCGGTTTTGGTCTCCTAGTTTTAAACCCCAAGCAAGAGCGAGAGGCAAAGGTTTTAAGAAACAGTAGACCTCTTGCATAATTTTTTTATGGTATAATGTAAGGTTTTGCTTTTTTCTCAATTCTTAGATTGAAGTGGAAAAAAGAATAAAATGTGATCTTAGGTCAGGAAATCATCTATAATTTTGCTATGTTTATTAGCAAAATTATGGATTATCAAAACTTATCAGATGAACAATTCAAACGCCGTTTCGGTGTGTATAAACAAACATATAGAAAGATGGTAGAATCAGTAAAAAGTGTTGAAGCCGACTCTAATTCACCATCTAAAAGGGGACCGAAACCTAAACTATCTATAGAAGAACAAGTTTTAGTAACGTTAGAATATTGGCGAGAATATAGAACATATTTTCACATTGGTACAAGCTGGGAACTATCAGAATCAACTATATGTCGGATTGTAAATAAGACGGAAAAAATGCTTTTACAATCGGGAAACTTCCGTTTAAAAGGAAAAAAAGCTTTACTCAATCAAGCAGAGATACCGGTCATAACGGTAATGGATGTAACGGAAACTCCCATTGAACGCCCCCAAAAGAAACAGAAAGATTTTTTTTCGGGTAAAAGAGGTTATCATACTTTAAAATCCCAATTAGTAGCTGATCAAAATACCGAGGAAATTATCTGTGTCTTTTGTGGGAAAGGTAGAGGTCATGATTTTAGTTTATTTAAAAAAAGTCGAGTTCGTTTTCATCCTTTAACTACCAGCATAGAAGACAGTGGTTATCAGGGAATAGCTGCATACCATAGTAATAGTTATACACCGAAAAAGAAATCGAAAAATAGAAAATTAACAGAGTTAGAAAAAGAGTATAACAAGGCTTTAGCCAAAGAAAGGATTATCATTGAACATATAAATAGGAAACTCAAAATCTTTAAAATCTTATCCTGTAAATATCGGAATCGTCGTCGAAGATATAGTTTAAGAGTTAACTTGTTGGCGGCTATTTATAACTGTGAGTTAGGGATAGGTATAGCAGCTTCTTAAAAGTTGCCTAAAGATTAAGCAAGTCAAGGATAATTTATTCTCAATTTTTATAATTGAGATAGTTTGTGCCGCTTAAATAAAGAGGTTTTGATAACCAAATTAAAGCAGCTCTAAAGAGTTTTGAGTTAAAAGTTAAACTTCAAGTTTTCATTCAGGACGAATGTACTGATTAACTAATTTTTTGGGGAAAATTAGTTAACCCATTATTATAACATATAATTAATTTGCAAGAGTTCTATTATACCTGATAACGTTCTTAAAATCTATCTGTGGCCAAAGTTCAGCAATTCTCATTTTAAGGTTTCAGGCTCTTCGGGACTTGTTATGGTTCGATATGGGGGCATAAATCGACTAAATCCTTATCTGGCAAGAGATTTAATTGATTAGTTCGCTCCAGAACGCAAACAATTGACAAAAATTGCGGCAATGTCTGTCTCTATAAAGGTTTCATTCCTTATAACCCCGTCCATTGCATAAGACAAACCGAAGAACCAGGTTTCATGACATTAAAACCCTTGCACCTAGAGGGGTTAAAATTCTTTAACGAATCTCTAGATCGCTGAAACAACGCAAAATCGTTTCAAAATGAGAATTGCTGGCCAAAGTTACTTATTTTAGTTATCTAGCTACAGAAATGAGTAACTTTAAAAAGCTTTAGGTAGGTTTTTGGTTTCTGTGGTTAACCCCAGTTAACATCTAAAATTTTTCCAGTTATCTGGTTATCTGGTTTTTTGGGTTTCTGTTAATCTGGTTTACCGAATCGATCGCTAAGGGCTGCCATGATCACCGCCGTCATTGTTGTTCCCTGCCGTTTGGCCTCCGCCGCCCAGTGTTGCCGAAGGGATTTGGGAACTTTGACACAAAGGTTCACCTCTGGCTCATTCTGGTTTTCCGGTAAACCGGTATTCTGACTTTCTGGTAAACCGGTATTTTGGGTTTCCGGTAAATTGGCATTCTGGTTTTCCGGTTCTCTGGCTTTCTTAATTAAATCGCCGTACCTGCCCGTCGTCATAAAGCCTCCAATATGGCTAAGATTTCCTCTCCCAAAGCTTTGTAATCCTTCCATGCCGCTTTTAACCTGGCATCATCGAGATTGCGGATGGGAACACCCGCTAAAGCGGCTTTTTGATAACCGACGGTTCTGCGAATCATCGACTTGAAAACAGGGATACTGCCCTCGGTTAAATCTTGGCGCAGTATTTCACCTTCCCGATTCGGGGGCGGCGGTACGATCGTGATTAGGGCGCGATAATTAGCGTCTCCTAGGTCCTTGGCCGTTTCCAACATCGGCTGCAGACTGAGAACATCGGGGGCGGTGGGTAAGATCAAGAGTTCGCAACCCTTGGCCAACTCTTTGAGATCGTCGGAATGGGGACGGGCGGGAGTATCGATGATGACGAAATCCGCCCCGCCGATAATCTTCATCGCCTGTCGCTCGTCGGCGACGGTGAAGGGAAGCTCCCCCCTCTCCGCCCAACCCAGAGCGGTGCGGTTCGGGTCGCCATCAACTAATACCGTCCGACCTCGATCGCTGAAATAGGTGGCGATATGCACGGCGGTGGTGCTTTTACCCACGCCGCCTTTGTAACCAGTAACGGTAATAATTTTCATCTGGTTTTCTGGTTTTTTGGTTTTTTAGTTTTCATCCTTGTTCCTGGAAACAGGTTTTCTGTAAAACCAGATTACCTTAAAACCAGAATTGCGGTCACATTTGGATCGATTCCGTGAACTGGTTTTCTGTAAAACCAGATTGCCACAAGACCAGAATTAAGGTTCCACTCGGATCGAGCTAGTTTTCTGTAAAACCACGCAAAAGGTATATTAATTTTCAGGAATTTACGTCGTTTCAGCCGAGGACAAGTCAAGGTTTGAACCCACTTTGACGGAAGAGAAATAGATAGGATTGTATCTGGTAAGAAGGTTTTCTGTAAAACCAGATTGCCATAAAACCAGATAAACAGAATCGACTCCGCAAGCTGGTTTTCTTTAAAACCAGTTTTTTGTAAAACCAGAATTATTCGGATTCAAGCTGGTTTTCTGTAAAACCAGATTGCCAGATTACTAGATTACCAGTCAGAAATAGTCAAAAGTTTAGCCATTAACTAGAACTGGCTCGATCCAGATCAGTTTGCGATCGGGTCGTTCTCTGAGGCCGTAGGGTTGCCAACGATAGAAGTTCCTACGCTAATGGGTGCGGTACTGACTAGATTAACTCACCCGCCAGTTAGCGAAAAATCAGGGGTAATTATTTCAACAGTAAACAGCTTTTGCTTGCCTAAGCAGGGTATCGGTTCAATCGCCCTGACATTTTCCAGCTTCCAAGCGTATCGTTGGGGTTGCCAGTCGCCGAGCAACCGTTCCAATTCCGAAACCGATTCGATAATAATCGAATTTGGCACGTCGGTGGCACTCGTCTCGGATACCATCTCTAAACAATCGGTCAAATCGGTGAGTGCTACGATCGCACCTAACGGCAATTTATCTCCATCGATGGACAGATTAAATGCTCGGTTGAGATGGGAGATCAAGCTTTTTCCTTGCTTGCAAAGGGGACGTTTGGCGGCGTGGATGGCCAACACCCCTCGGTATTTTGTCGGCCATCCCCTCGTCTCGTAAAGCTTGAGACCGTTTGCGACCAGAGATGCCCACGGTTGCCACAAACTGATAGCTTTGATTGCCAATGCCTTAACTCCTTACTCATTTGTTCTTAAGAAAATCCCTGTACTCCGCTAGTAGTCTGTCAAGTTTGAATTGAGGGATAGAGTTTTTTTAACTTAATACGAGCATCAGCAGTAGTAAATCTCCAGTCAACTGAATTTGACTTTTCATTTCGATTTTCTTCCCATGCCTTAATTTCTTGTTTTAAACTATCCATGTCTGGGATACGACGATCGAGACATTGACGATTCAAAACGCTCAACTCAATTTCTGCCATATTTAACCAGCTGCCATGTTTGGGAGTGTAATGAAATTCGAGTTTATCTAAAATTCTCTTGGCCTCTTCCGGTTCAAAGGCTTTATATAATGAGGCTTTTACATGAGTATTTAAGTTGTCTTGAATTACTCTAATTTTCTGGGCATCGGGATAACGCTCATCAACTAAATATTTCATTTGGTGTGCATAATCGCTCGCCGTCCTTTGTTGTGTAACTTCTACATGTCGCCAACCTTGTAATGGTTCAAAAAACATAAACATATTGGCTACACCATTACGCTCATATTGATAGTCATACCTTTCTGGTTCTCTCGGTTCGGCTGGTATTTTCTCTTTTGTTTCTTTGACTAATTGTTTACAACTCTCATCAAAACACAGCCAAGGATTTTGCTGGTCATACTCACTATGATAAATATCCAAGACATCTTCCATCGCACAGACAAACTCCGCTGATTCTTTTGGGGGAATGACCCATGATTGATTCAGCCATGGTTTCAATTCATTTTTTTTAAGGTTTTTCTGATGGTTTCTCGTGATATTTTTTCCACATATTCAAGTTCGACCATTTTATCTGCCAGCATTTGAAGTGTCCATTTTGCTCGTCCCGTTGGTGTTTCACTACAAGCGATGGCAATCAGATATGCTTCCTTTTCCCCATCGATAATTTTGGCACGGCGATGTTCTTGCTTTTTTCGAGTTAATGATGATTCAATTCCTGACTCGACAAATCTTTGTCGTACTCTCTCAATGGTGGCTTGAGCAACATTTAAGGCTTCACTAATTTTCGAGTCAGTCCAACCACCTTCCTGTTGATTGATGTCTGCTAAAAGTAGTATTCTGGCATGGTTCATTTTGTAAGCTGCTATTTTTCCTTTCTTGGTTAGCTGCTCGAGTTCAGTTCTTTCGGAGTCTGTTAGATCTACAATATATTTTTTCTTCGGCATTTTTTTGTCTGAAGTTGGATAACTTCTTCCAGATTAGCTCTTTTTTTATCCCTCAAAACAAAATTGATGCTCTACTAGAACCTCCCGCGCTTTGGGGGAATCGATCGCTTCCAGTATCCCGTCGATTGGTCTGCCCATGCGATCGAGTTCTCGAATCCGATCCACCTTTTCAGGTGGTAAGTAGATCGATCGCTTGCGCTTACCGAATTCGACTTGATAGAAAGTCTGGAGATATTTGCGCCCGTACTTCGCCTGTTGAGAATAAGTGGTGATGAAATAACCCGAACCCTCCCCCCTACGACGGCACGGACGTTTGTTCTCGACATCCTCTTTACCAGGGGATAATTTTGTACTGGTTGAAGATACATCTGTATCCCCTAGTAAAGGTATTTTAGAGAGAATCAAGGTAGAGGATGCGGGGACTGGCGGTCGTTGTGCGGAACCTTAACCAATAATTTTCAGGATTTCTGAAACGGGTTGATTAGCATCGATCGCCATTCGCACCTTTGACAGCTTCTCGCGGGGGACTGACCGTTTGAAGGTTTTCCATTTACCGTTAACCTTCTCGTCCCAACAGTAAGCCCAAAACCAATGATCGGGATTGACAGTCGAACGCTCGCCCTCAACTTTTGGATAAGCTTTCACGTTACCGTATCGATCCTTCTTGTCTTGGATGAAGGCATATAGGGAACCACTCGGATTTTTCTTAGGAGAAATCAGCTGGGAGGATCGAGGACGATCATTTTCCCCTAAGAAAATCTCTGAGGGGGGATGTTTTTCGCAGATACTTGCGGGGTTGACCGTTTTTTTCTTAGGGGAAATTTCAGAGATGCGATCGTTCTGTCCTAAATTTTCCCCTAAGAAAATTTCTGAAGATGTGACGGGGTTGACCGTTTTTTTCTTAGGGGAAATTTCAGAGATGCGATCGTTCTGTCCTAAATTTTCCCCTAAGAAAATTTCTGAAGATGTGACGGGGTTGACCGTTTTTTTCTTAGGGGAAATGTTAGAGATGCGATCGTTCTGTCCTAAATTTTCCCCTAAGAAAATTTCTGAAGATGTGACGGGGTTGACCGTTTTTTTCTTAGGGGAAATGTTAGAGATGCGATCGTTCTGTCCTAAATTTTCCCCTAAGAAAATTTCTGAAGATGTGACGGGGTTGACCGTTTTTTTCTTAGGGGAAATGTTAGAGATGCGATCGTTCTGTCCTAAATTTTCCCCTAAGAAAATTTCTGAAGATGTGACGGGGTTGACCGTTTTTTTCTTAGGGGAAATGTTAGAGATGCGATCGTTCTGTCCTAAATTTTCCCCTAAGAAAATCGGTGACTCACTTTCCCCTAAGAAAGAATTAGGGGTTGTCGAACACTTCGCCCTTTTTGGTGTCTTGGAAGCTTTCGGTCTCGGTTCGGGAGGGGAACAGATAGGGAGCATCTCACCTTTGTAATAAGTAGAAATGCTTAATGAACTCAATAAAAAAGTTAAAAAAGGCAACCATTTAGATAGGCAGAGCGATGACGAAGGACTTGCGGTACATTACCAGATTCCCAACTTGCACCAGTAATTTTAAGACGATGAGCAATTTGTTTAATTTTTGATTCAACAGAGCCAGAGCCAATCGAAATGCCCTCTGCCTGCAAATAACCATAATTGACAATTCGATGTTTATGCTTGTTCAAATAAATAATAAAATTCTCCACTTGCGGCTCTGACCATCCCTCAAAACAGGAGATAGCAGCATCCACTTCCCCCTTCCATAGAAAACATTTTACCTCATCAATCCGCTGGAATGACCCGCCAACTTTATAGAGGTTTTCGATTAAATGATACCAATCCAATATTTCAATTCTTTCCTGTTTCTCTCCTATCTGACCAAATAAATTCCAGATACCATCATGTCCATCTCCTAAACAAATTAAAGGTTCAGCCAAAACTTGAGAATTAACCAAATCTAATAAAGCCGAGTTATCTTGAAAAAAGGCCGCTACCCCCAGTTGATGAAAACTCACTGCTTTATAATCACGCCAAATCAAGGCTTTTCCCTTGGCAGTTCTTAGTCGTACCTTACCGCCATCTATGCTCATTTCTTCGACTTCAACTTCTGGGTTAGACGGTAATTCTTCAAAAGCATAGCGATGTACGAGGCGTTGTTGGGTACTGTGAGAAACAGCAATTCCTGTCAATGATTTGATTTTCTGCGCCGATTTCTCGTAGGATTCATCGCCACTTAATAGCAAACAGTTCTTCTCTAACATTGGACTCATCTGAGTCCGAGGCTTTACTTCTAACTTCTTCGCTTGTTTTTCTGTAATTGGTAATTCGCCCAAAATACTTTTTACTTTTCTTGTCCGACCGGCTGTTTCTCCTGTGCTTGTTTTGACAAAAAAATACCGATTTCTGGGTTGACATACTGAATCATTAAATCTCTAACAGTCTCTTCTATCTCTGCCAAGTTATTAAATTTCTCAACTTGGGATTGTTCATAAAGACATTGCCCTAACTCTTGACATAACTCTTTAATTCTTTTTTCATTTTCTGATAACATTGGACTGTTCCTCCCATCGAGATATATTCTGAATCGTAAGTTATAACTATTATAATCTCATTTCTCTTTGTGATCAGGTTCAAGATTTTCTAGTTTTTGACTGCTATAAGCATTAATACTCATTGCACAAGTGAGATGCTCCCAACAGATATCAAAAAACTGGTAGTGAAACAGACGGTTATCGGTGGTCAGTATTGTAAAGTTTCAATACAAATACAGTCAGATATAGTCAAGCATGGTAATATGTGAACACGAAACTATCAGACTAGGCAAAAAAAAACGGCTCTATCGAACCTGTCATGTAAAACTATCAATAACTTATGCTTGTAAAGCTTATATACTAAGGCTTTGAGTTTTTGTTAAATTGATATTTATCAACTTTAGAGCATTGCTGGGCAGAGAGGGAGCTTGAGGAATTTTCTACAGTGTAAGTTCGGAAGAACCAAAAAAACAGGAATAAGTTATCGAACGGCTTCGAGGTGGTGGAAACAAGGGAATTTAACAGGCTATCAATTGCCTTCAGGTACAATTATCATAACGGATGACAACCCTTAAAAACCCGACGCTGAGTTAAAAGACAACGGATAATAATGTTAGTAGCCGAAAGACACATTATCAAGAAAGGACATCGATTTTGGGCGGAGATAGATAATTTATCTTGGCAGTCTAAAAATCTCTACAACTCAGCCAATTATTTAATCCGACAAAACTTCATTTATGGTCATGGCTATTTGACCTATAATCAGATGCCCTCTCTGAGGTCAGACACAGAACAGTATCAAGCGTTACCCGCTAAAATTTCCCAACAAGTTTTAAGAGGATTAGACCGGAACTGGAAATCATTTTTTGCCGCTTCATCCGAGTTTAAAAGTCACCCCGATAAATTTCTGGTCAAACCCAAAATCCCTGGCTATAAAGAGCCAAAAAAAGGAAGAAATCTCTTAGTTTACACAATTCAAGCCATCAGCAAAGTAGGTCTTAAGCAAGGATTAGTCAAGCTATCAGGTACTTCAATTGCATTGCCGACGAGAGGGTTAGAGCGCCTAGCAGAAGTCAGAATAGTTCCTAAATGTGATTG